>NZ_JBFOCK010000047.1:0-8987 GCF_040907765.1 Aeromonas sp. s9 | reverse complement strand
CGCTTTTTGTCCGCTCCCCGCCGTATCAGTGGTTTGCATAACCCCAGCGACTGGTCAACTCATGCTCGACACCCAGGTGGTCGAGGATGCGGGCGACCATGAAGTCCACCAGATCTTCGATGCTTTTGGGTTCATGGTAGAACCCTGGCGCCGCCGGCATGATGGTCACGCCAAGACGGGCAAGCTTGAGCATGTTCTCCAGATGGATCGCCGAGAAGGGGCTCTCCCGGGGCACCAGAATCAGCTGGCCGCGCTCCTTGATCACCACGTCCGCCGCCCGCTCCAGCAGGTTGTCCGAGGTGCCGTTGGCGATCGCCGAGACGGTGCCCATGGAGCAGGGACAGACCACCATCTGTTTGGGGGCCGCCGAGCCGGAGGCCACCGGCGAGAACCACTCCTCCTTGCCGCAGGCGACGATCTGACCCTCTTTGGCACCATAATGGCGACAGAGGTACGCCGACAGCTCCCTGGGGGAGCCCGGCCAATCCTGCTGCTGCTCGGTCTTGAGCACAACCCTGGCCGCCGAGGAGGCGAGCAGGAAGACCCGATAGTCCGCCTGCACCAGGCATTCCAGCAGGCGCAGGGCATAGGGAGCGCCGGAGGCACCGGTCAGCGCCAGAGTGATGGCCTTGTTCATGATGCGCTCTGCAGCTCCTTGAGGCGGGCGATCAGCTTGTCGTGAATGCCGCCAAACCCGCCGTTGCTCATGATCAGAATATGATCCCCTGGGCGGCTCTCGGCCACCAGGGCGCCAATCAGGGCATCAAGGGCCTCGAATACCCGGGCAGGCCGGGTCATGTGGGCCGTCACCTCCCCCAGATCCCAGCCGATGTTGGGGGGCTGGAAGAAGAACACCTCGTCGGCACCGTCGAAGCAACCGGCCAGCTCCTCCTTGTGAACCCCGAGCTTCATGGTGTTGGAGCGGGGCTCCAGCACCGCCAGGATGCGGGCCTTGCCCACCTTGGCGCGCAGGCCGCCCAGGGTGGTCTCGATGGCGGTGGGGTGGTGAGCGAAGTCATCGTAGACGCTGATGCCGGCCACTTCCCCTTTCAGCTCCATGCGCCGCTTGGGGGACTTGAACTGGCAGAGGGCGTTGATCCCGTGCTCCACCATGACACCGGCATGGCGGGCGGCGGCGATGGCCATCAGACCGTTGTTGACGTTGTGCTCTCCGATGCACTCCCAGTGCACCTCCCCCTGTTTCACGCCATCCAGCCACACCTCGAAGGCGGAGCCGTCATCGGCCAGCTTCACCGCCTTCCACTTGGCGTCGTCCTGGCCCACCAGCTCCACCTCGCTCCAGCAGCCCATCTCGCGCACGGCGGTAAGGTTGTCATCACCTTTGGGGAAGAGCACCCGGCCGTTGCTCGGCACGGTGCGCATCAGGTGGTGGAACTGGCGCTGGATGGCGGCGAGATCCGGGAAGATGTCAGCGTGGTCGAACTCCAGGTTGTTCATCACCAGGGTGCGCGGGTGGTAGTGGACAAACTTGGATCGCTTGTCGAAGAAGGCGCAGTCATATTCGTCCGCTTCAATCACAAAGAAGGGAGCCGAGCCGAGACGGGCGGAAACCGGGAAGTTGCCCGGCACGCCGCCGATGAGGAAACCGGGTTCCAGCTTGGCATACTCCAGCACCCAGGCCAGCATGCTGGCGGTGGTGGTCTTGCCATGGGTGCCCGCGACGGCCAGCACCCAGCGATCCTTCAGCACGTGCTCCAGCAGCCACTGAGGGCCGGAGATATAGGGCAGATTGCGGTCCAGCACATATTCCACACAGGGGTTGCCACGGCTCATGGCATTGCCGATCACCACCAGATCCGGCGCCGGATCGAGCTGGGAGGGGTCGTAGCCTTCGGTCAGTTCGATGCCCTGTTGCTCGAGCTGGGTGCTCATGGGGGGATAGACGTTGGCGTCAGAGCCGGTCACCCGATAGCCAAGCTGTTTTGCCAACACCGCCAGACCACCCATGAAGGTGCCGCAGATCCCGAGAATGTGAATGTGCATACCGCTGCCTTTTCCAGTAAAGGGAGTGCGCATTCTAGGGTCTGTTGACCCGGTGGCACAAGCCGCGCCCATGGGGAGCGAAGGCATCGGCGCCCGCAGACGACAGAAATCGGGCAAGCGCGGGGAAAAGCCACCCTCCACCACGCCACCCGGCCCTTGAAATATGGTCATTTGACGGGACATCGCTATAATGTCGGCCTGCAAACTTGACTCCAACACTCAAAGGAAACGTCATGAGCCTGAACCTGGTACCGGCCGGCAAGAGCCTGCCTGACGACATCTACGTCATCATCGAAATCCCGCAGAACGCCGACCCGATCAAATACGAAGTCGACAAGGACAGCGGCGCCATCTTCGTTGACCGTTTCATGTCCACCCCGATGTTCTACCCGTGCAACTACGGTTACGTGAACGCCACCCTGTCCCTGGACGGGGATCCGGTCGACGTGCTGGTTCCGACTCCCTACCCGCTGCTGGCCGGCTCCGTCATCCGTTGCCGCCCGGTCGGTGTGCTGAAGATGACCGACGAATCAGGCGAAGACGCCAAGATCGTGGCCGTTCCCCACTCCAAGCTGACCAAGCAGTACGATCACATCCAGGATGTGAACGATCTGCCCGAGTTGCTGAAAGCTCAGATCCAGCACTTCTTCGAGCGCTACAAAGAGCTGGAAGCGGGCAAGTGGGTCAAGGTGGAAGGTTGGGGCGACAAGGCCGCTGCCGAAGCCGAGATCAAGACCTCTGCCGAGCGTTACGCTGCAAAATAAGCGTATCCCTCGCAAAAAAAGGCGCCTTATGGCGCCTTTTTTATTGGTCGTTGCGGGGACGCTCCGGGGGGATCCCCCTGGATATAGAGGTCGCGACCGTTTTGCCGATAGGGGCGGTAATAGTCATCACCGCAGCGATATTCCTGACCGGCACCTCCCACCAGATCGCAGTTGACCGGCAGCACCTCCAGCCACTTGATGGCCTGCTGGAAGCGCAGCCACTCCTGCCATTCATGCTCCCGGGCCAGCTGATCCCGCAGGGCGAAGGTATCCGCGCTGGACAACCCCTGATTGACGATGACCTGCCCCGCCAGCGCCGGCGTGGCCACCAATATCAGCAGAAACCGTGAAACAAGCTTCATGATGATTTCCCCCATGACTTATTTCCTGAATTAAATTTAAAGTCAGATCAGATAATTACCAATATATCTGTCACCAGACCAATCCAAATGCCGGTCACTCACCTAGTTGTTTATTATCGACCCAGGCGGAGGCGCACCATGAAACTGGCACAAGGCTTTCTGTGCAGTCTGCTCTTCGGCACCATGGCGCAGGCCAACGAGATCAACCTGAGCTGGCAGTGGCAATCTGCGGATGGTCAGCAAAAGCACCTGCAATTGACGGCGGATGAGCGCACCTTTTCAGCCAGCCGTCACGAGATGACACAGCTCGACACCGCCCTCAACTTCCCGCTGGAAACACTCTACTCCTACATCAGTCCGCGCCTCTACAACAGCATCAACCAGATCAACCAGCACAGCCCGGAGACGGCCACCAAGTTCCGCAACCTGGAACAGGCCTTTACCCTGCACGACAGCAGCCTCGAATCCGCCCAGTTCTGGCAGGCCTACCGGCAATATCAGGAGGACGCCTTCTACGAAATGCGGGTCCAGCCCTGCGTGCACCCGGCCAACCAGAAGCTGCCCTGTGTGCGCCCCAACTACTCCCAGCTGTTCTATCAGTTCAAGGGAGACCTCAAACCCCTGGCACAGCAGTTTTCGGCCAAGGATCTCGCCACCAGCGTCACCCTGCTGCAGGAGTGGCTGAGCGGCATCCCCACCCCGCCCGAGCAGATGGACCACTTCGCTCCGCCCTTGCAGGCCCTGCAGGACAACAAGGCCGACAGCGACGAGAAGGCGCTGCTCATGGCCAGTCTGCTGGCGGAGCTGGCGCCCCAGTACAGTCTCAGCATCATCTATCCGAACATCAGCATCGGCAGCGTCTCGCCGGCCTGGCTCGCCATCACGGCCGACAGCGGCCTTGAGGGAGACACCCTGGTGATCGGCAATCAGCGCCACGTGCTGCTCACCGGTTCTCCCCTGCTGGCCCAGCAGATGACCATGGCCCAGATTCCCTTGATCAGCGAACCGCTCTACTAGCCTCTTCTGACCATCACTTGCTTTTGATGGATGACATGCCATCCTTGCCGCCGTCATTGGGGGATGGCGCCCATGTTGACAAGATCACCGTCGCACCCTGCATTATTTAACACTTTTTAAACAGATCCGATCAGTTTAGGATGTTCAGGGTCCCATTCCCTCGACCCAAAAATCGTTATAACATCACAAAGGAGTGTCATCCGGATGAAACATCTCGTGCTTACTCTGGCGCTGCTGCCAACCCTGGTCATGGCCCACAACATCAAGGAATCAACCCAGGTGCCGCTGGTCAACATCAGCGACAAGGGGGAGCTGGTGCTCAAGGAGAAGGAGATCAGCTATCAGCCCTGGCAGAGCAAGGTCCTGACCGGCAAGGTCTTCCTGATCCAGCACATCGCGGGTCGCTCCAGCGCCAAGGAGCTCAATGCCCCCATGATCGAGGCGATCAAGGCGGCCAAGCTGCCCCACGACAAGTACCAGACCGTCACCATCATCAACAGCAATGACGCCATCTGGGGCACGTCCGGTTTCGTGAAGAGCAGTGCCGAGGACAGCAAGAAAGAGTTCCCCTGGTCCGCCATGGTGCTGGATGCCAAGGGGATGGCCCGCAACGCCTGGGCGCTCACCCCGGAAAGTTCGGCCATCATACTGCTGGATAAAGAGGGCAAGGTGCTGTTTGCCAAAGATGGCCAGCTCGATGCCGCCGAGATAACCAAGGTGATGGGGCTCATCCAGTCCCATCTCTGAATCAGAGAGAAGGGCGCTGATGGCGCCCTTTCCACAAGGGTCTATGGGTCGTTCCACACTGACAATCTGGGTGTTGCTGCTGGGCTGGTTGTGGATGCAACCGGCGCTGGCACAGCACCCTCTTGAAGCTGCCCTGCCCGATCACGGTCATGCCTGCACCTTCTGCGTCCTGCATCTGGATGGCAAGCTGGCACTGACGCCGACCCCCGTTCTCCCTTCCCTCTCCTTTGGCATCGACCGGTATATCGGCACTCCCCAACCGAGGGCGGCCACCGGCACCACGGGACATCGCCGTATCCGCGCCCCGCCGCCCCTTCATTGTTTCTTTTTTTGAACCAATCTTTTCTCTATTTATTCAAAAGGATTAACGATGAAAGCAGTCACCCTGTTGCTGGCCGCTGCCGCCTTCGGCGCCCAGGCCCATCACGACGAACACGAAAGCCACAGCCACGGTGCCCATGAGCACGGTCACGGCCACCTCAACCTGGTACTCGACGGCAACCAGCTGATGATCGAGTTGCAGGCCCCTGCCGCCGATCTGGTGGGCTTCGAGCATGCCGCCAACACCGATGAGGAGAAAGCGCAGTATGCCAAGGCGGTGGCCCGCCTCCAGCAGCCCGACGCCCTCTTCCGTTTCGACCCGGCCGCCGGCTGCAAGCTGACCCAGCAGGAGCTGCAGGCCGCCAAGGAAGATCATGACCATGAGCACGAGCACGAGCACGACAAGGCTGATGGCGCTCACGATGAACACCATCACGACGACGCGGGCCATGCGGACATGGGAGCCATGTACACCTACACCTGCGCTACCCCGGCCAAGCTCACCGGTCTCGAGGCCACCCTGTTCAGCCTCTACCCGAGCCTGGAGAAGCTGAGCGTGCAGGGCATACTGCCCACCGGCCAGACCGCCGCCGAACTGACTCCGTCCGCCAACAAACTGGGCTGGTAACACCATGAAACATGCCGTGGTTGAGATCCGTGATCTGGCCTTTGCCTGGCCGGGTCACGAAGCCGTCCTCGATCTGCCCGCCCTTCGCATCCACGAGGGTGAGCGCGTCTTCATCAAGGGCCCATCGGGTTGTGGCAAGTCCACCCTGCTTGGGTTGCTGGCCGGTATCCAGACCGCCAACCACGGCACCCTGGAAGTGCTGGGCCAGCCCCTGGCCCGGCTTTCCGGCCGCGCCCGTGACCAGTTCCGGGCGGCCAATCTGGGGTACATCTTCCAGCAGTTCAATCTGCTGCCGTTTCTCTCGGTGCAGGACAACGTCACCGCTGCCCTCACCTTTTCACCCGCCAAGCGGGCCCGCCTGACAGGGAGCCCCGAGCAGGAGGCGCGCCGCCTGCTGGCAGAACTGCAACTGCCGGATGAGGCGCTCCATCACCCCGTCCACGCCCTCAGCATCGGCCAGCAGCAGCGAGTCGCCGCCGCCCGCGCCCTGATAGGCTCCCCTCCTCTGGTGATAGCCGACGAGCCCACCTCGGCCCTGGACACCGACAACCGGGCCGCCTTCATCCGGCTGCTGTTCGAGGAGTGTGACAAGCAGGGATCTACCCTGGTCTTCGTCAGTCACGATCCCTATCTGGAGCCCCTCTTCCCCCGGGTGGAGAACCTGCAACAGCTCAACCGGAGGGCGGCATGACCACACGCCATCATTTCGCAGCCCGTCCGGCCATCTCCCCTTCACTGCGGAGGCTCTCATGCTGAAACTCGCCCTGCAAAGTCTCTGGGCCCGTCGCCTCACCGCCGGGCTCACCCTGCTGGCCGTCGCCATCAGCGTCACCCTGCTGCTCGGGGTGGAGCGGGTGCGCAGTCAGGCACGGGACAGCTTCGCCAACACCGTCTCGGGCACCGATCTCATCGTCGGCGCCCGCTCCGGTCAGGTGAACCTGCTGCTCTATTCGGTGTTTCGCATCGGCAACCCCACCAACAACGTGGGCTGGGACTCCTACCAGGCCATCAAGGCCAGGCCCGGTATCGCCTGGACCATCCCCCTCTCCCTTGGCGACTCCCACAAGGGGTTTCGCGTGCTCGGCACCAATGGGGACTACTTCACCCACCTGAAGTACGGCCAGCAGCAGGCGCTCGTCCTGCGCGAAGGCCGCCCCTTCGAAACACCGTTTGAAGCGGTGCTGGGTGCCCAGGTGGCCGAAAAGCTCGGCTATCACCTGGATCAATCCATCGTCATCGCCCATGGCGCCGGCAACACCTCGTTCAGCCAGCACGACAACATGCCGTTCAAGGTGGTGGGGATCCTGGCCCCCACCGGCACCCCCATCGATCGCACTATCCATGTGCCGCTGGCGGGCATAGAGGCGATCCATCTGGGCTGGGACACCGGTCGTCACAGCAAGAACGTGACCCCGGAACAGGCGATGGCGCTGGATCTCACCCCCAAGACCATCACCGCCTTCATGGTGGGGCTGAGCAACCGGATCCTGGCGTTCCAGTTGCAGCGCAGCGTCAACACCTATCCCAAAGAGCCCCTGATGGCCATCCTGCCGGGAGCCGCCCTGCAGGAGCTCTGGGGGCTGATGAGCGTGGCGGAGACCGCCCTGTCGGTGATCGCGGGCTTCGTGGTGGTGGCGGGCCTCATCGGCATGCTGACCACCCTGCTCGCCGGCCTCAACGAGCGGCGCCGCGAGCTCGCCATTCTGCGCTCCCTGGGGGCGGGCCCTGCCCATCTCTTCCTGCTGCTGGCGCTGGAGGCGATGGCGCTCACCACGGCGGGCATCGCCCTCGGGGTGGCCGCGCTCTATCTCGGTCAGGGGCTTGCTAGCCCCTGGCTGCTCAGCCACTATGGCCTGCAAATGAGCCTGGGTCTGCCGAGCGCCTATGAGTGGCAACTGCTGGGCCTGGTCTGGCTGGCGGGCATGGTGATCGGGCTGCTGCCTGCCGCCCGCGCTTACCGCTACAGCCTGAGCGACGGCATGAGCATTCGCGTCTGACCCGACGCATCCGACCAAGAGAGAAGAACAGATGATGAAGTGGAAAATAGTGGCGCTGCTGGCCAGCCTGCTGGTACTGCCTGCCATGGCCGCAGATTACAAGACCATCGACTGGGATATCCTCATCCCGGAGGGGGAAAAACTGCTGCCACCGCCCCAGGTCAGCCATGATGGCGACTTCTCCTCGGTGCCGCAGCCGGTGGGGGGCGTCAACAAGAAGCTGGACAATCAGGAGGTGCGGATCCCCGGGTTCGTGGTGCCCCTGGAAGGGGATGCCAAGACCATCACCGCCTTCCTGCTGGTCCCCTACTTTGGCGCCTGCATTCACGTGCCGCCCCCGCCCACCAACCAGGTGATCTACGTGAGCTACCCCAAGGGGGCGCCGGTGGATGACCTCTGGGACGCCATCTGGGTCAAGGGCAAGATGCACACCGTCAGCTCCAGCCACGAGATGGCCACCGCTTCCTACTCCATGGACGCGGTCGAGGTCAGCGTCTACGAAGAGTGAGCCCCTGATGGCCTCCCCCGGGAGGCCATTTTTTTAGGTTCATCGCGGCTTTCCGGGGAAGGCCGCCTTGATTTTCAGAAAAAAGTATTCTGAGTCCCTAAATCCATATGCCATGCGCTTTATCACTTTGATCTTGTTGTTCACCCCTTCCAGCACACTCGTGTGCATCGGGTAGTTTGCACTCGCCAGGATCCCCCGCATATATTTCGATAAATTTCGACCAAATCGTTGCAGCGGCGCTAGCCCGCTTTCCTTCACCTGCCGCATCCAGCTCCGCCATCGTCGCCATCCTTCCCACACGCTCGGCGCATACCAGATGCCCTTCAACGCCTCTTTCAGCACGTACACCATCGCCAGCGGTTGATTCGCCGCCAACAGCTCCTGCAACTTCACATCCTGTTTTTCACTCAGCTTCGTCCGATTACGTAGCAGCAACCAACGCGCACTTTTGACCACTTTTCGCGCCGGTTTATCGCTTTTCAGTGCATTCGCCTGCTCCACTCGCACCCGGTCCACCACCTCTCGGCCATAGCGAGCCACCACGTGGAACAGGTCGTAGACCACCTCCGCCTGCGGGCAGTGTTGCTTCACCTCCAGGTCGAACGCCGTGTTCATGTCCATCGCCACCGCCTCAATCTG
>NZ_JBFOCK010000046.1:0-14002 GCF_040907765.1 Aeromonas sp. s9 | reverse complement strand
ACCATCGGCCACGTTGACCACGGTAAAACCACCCTGACCGCCGCCATCACCAACGTGCTGGCCAAGCACTTCGGTGGTAAAGCTTTCGCCTTCGACCAGATCGACAAGGCGCCGGAAGAGCGTGAGCGTGGTATCACCATCAACACCTCCCACGTAGAATACGACACTGCTACCCGCCACTACGCTCACGTAGATTGCCCGGGTCACGCCGACTACGTTAAAAACATGATCACCGGTGCTGCCCAGATGGACGGCGCAATCCTGGTAGTAGCAGCGACTGACGGCCCGATGCCGCAGACTCGTGAGCACATCCTGCTGGGTCGTCAGGTAGGCGTTCCGTACATCATCGTGTTCATGAACAAGTGCGACATGGTAGATGACGAAGAGCTGCTGGAACTGGTCGAGATGGAAGTTCGCGAACTGCTGTCCGAGTACGACTTCCCGGGTGATGACCTGCCGGTAGTCCGTGGTTCCGCACTGAAAGCGCTGGAAGGCGAAGCTCAGTGGGAAGAGAAGATCCTGGAACTGGCTGGCCACCTGGACACCTACATTCCGGAGCCGGAGCGTGCCATTGACCAGCCGTTCCTGATGCCTATCGAAGACGTATTCTCCATCGCAGGCCGTGGTACCGTAGTTACCGGTCGTGTAGAGCGCGGTATCGTCAAGGTTGGTGAAGAAGTGGAAATCGTTGGTATCAAAGATACCACCAAGACCACCTGTACCGGCGTTGAAATGTTCCGCAAACTGCTGGACGAAGGTCGTGCAGGTGAGAACGTTGGCGCACTGCTGCGTGGCGTGAAGCGTGAAGACGTAGAGCGTGGTCAGGTACTGGCCAAGCCGGGCACCATCAAGCCGCACACCAAGTTCGAATCCGAAGTGTACGTGCTGTCCAAAGAAGAAGGTGGTCGTCACACTCCGTTCTTCAAGGGCTACCGTCCGCAGTTCTACTTCCGTACTACCGACGTGACCGGTACCATCGAACTGCCGGAAGGCGTAGAGATGGTCATGCCGGGCGACAACATCAAGATGGTTGTTACCCTGATTGCCCCGATCGCGATGGACGACGGCCTGCGTTTCGCCATCCGTGAAGGTGGCCGTACCGTAGGTGCTGGTGTTGTAGCCAAAGTTATCGCTTAATCTTGGCTTACATAAATAAAGCAAAGCCCCTATAATAGGGGCTTTCTTATGCAGGGGCGTAGTTCGAATTGGTAGAACAGCGGTCTCCAAAACCGATGGTTGCGGGTTCGAGTCCTGCCGCCCCTGCCATATACCTCGTCTCGTACGGGGCTTTTGTGTCTTTGGTTACGTCAGATACAGGTGGGTTGTATGAGTGTTAGTTCTGAGGGTCAGGGCGGAAGCAAGGATACCCTGCTTTGGGGCCTGGTTTTCATCATCCTGGCGGCCGCTGTAGTGGGCAATTACCTGCTGAGCGACGTTATTGCTGCCGTCCGCGCCCTGGGTGTGGTCGTTGTCATCGCTGCTGCCGGTGCAGTGGCCCTGCAAACCACCAAGGGCAAGGCAACACTGGCGTTTGCCCGTGAGTCTCGCCTGGAAGTCCGCAAGGTCGTATGGCCGACCCGTCAGGAAGCCATTCAGACAACCCTGATTGTGCTGGCGGTGACTGCCGTGATGGGGCTGCTGCTGTTCGTGTTGGACGGCGCCTTGGTCTGGTTGGTCAACCTGATTACCGGTGTGTAAGGATAAGCCATGACTGAACAACGTGAACAGCGTATGAGATGGTATGTCGTGCAGGCATTTTCCGGCTACGAAGGCCGTGTTGCCAAATCCCTGCGTGAACATATCAAGATGCATGGCATGGAAGAGCTGTTTGGTGAAGTGCTGGTCCCGACCGAAGAAGTGGTCGAGATGCGTGCTGGCCAGAAGCGCAAGAGTGAGCGCAAATTTTTCCCGGGATACGTCCTGGTCCAGATGGTGATGGATGAAACCACATGGCACCTGGTACGCAATGTACCACGTGTAATGGGTTTCATCGGCGGTACCTCCGATCGCCCTGCTCCTATCTCCGATAAGGAAGCGGATGCCATCCTCAATCGTCTGCAAGATGCCCACGACAAGCCGCGTCCGAAAACCCTGTTTGAACCGGGTGAGATGGTCCGGGTTGCCGATGGTCCGTTCGCCGACTTCAACGGTACCGTTGAAGAGGTGGACTACGAAAAGAGCCGCGTGAAGGTCTCCGTACTGATCTTCGGCCGCTCAACGCCGGTAGAACTGGATTTTGGTCAGGTCGAAAAAGGCTGATTAATCTCTGTACGTTTAACGGTTGTCAGGGGCAGCGATTATCTCTATAATTCGCTGCCCCTTTATTTGTTGGGGAGCCGTTTGCAGGAGCATGTCTCCGAGGCGTTAGAACCCATTTTTGAGGTATTTTTGTAATGGCTAAGAAAGTCACAGCTTATATCAAGCTGCAAGTTAAGGCTGGCAGTGCTAACCCCAGCCCTCCCGTTGGTCCCGCTCTGGGTCAGCACGGCGTGAACATCATGGAATTCTGTAAGGCGTTCAACGCCCGTACAGAAAAGCTGGAAAAAGGTTCTCCGACTCCGGTCGTGATCACCGTTTACAGCGACCGTTCCTTCACCTTCGAAACCAAGACTCCGCCCGCTTCCTTCCTGCTGAAGAAAGCCGCTGGTATCCAGTCTGGTTCTGCCAAGCCGAACAAAGACAAGGTTGGTAAGGTGACTGTGGCTCAGCTGCAAGAAATCGCCAAGACCAAAGAGCCGGATATGACTGGTGCCGATCTGGATGCAAAAGTACGTTGCATCGCCGGTTCCGCTCGTTCCATGGGCCTGGTAGTGGAGGAGTAAGACAATGGCTAAACTGTCCAAGCGTATGCGCGTTATTCGCGAAAAAGTTGACGGTACCAAAGAGTACTCCATCAACGAAGCCATTGCCCTGCTGAAAGAACTGGCTACTGCCAAGTTCGTTGAAAGCGTTGACGTTGCCGTTAACCTGGGTATCGATGCTCGTAAATCCGATCAGAACGTACGTGGTGCAACTGTACTGCCGCACGGTACCGGTCGTGACATCCGTGTCGCCGTGTTCACCCAGGGTGCCAACGCCGAAGCCGCCAAGGCTGCCGGTGCTGAACTGGTTGGTATGGACGACCTGGCCGAGCTGGTCAAGAAAGGCGAGATGAACTTCGACGTCGTCATCGCATCCCCGGATGCCATGCGTGTTGTTGGTCAACTGGGTCAAATCCTGGGCCCGCGCGGTCTGATGCCGAACCCGAAAGTGGGTACCGTCACTCCGAACGTAGCCGAAGCCGTCAAGAACGCCAAGGCTGGTCAGGTTCGTTACCGTAACGACAAGAACGGTATCATTCATACCACTCTGGGCAAGGTCTCTTTCAACGAAGTTCAGCTGAAAGAAAACCTGGAAGCGCTGCTGGTTGCCTTGAAGAAGGCCAAGCCGTCCTCCGCCAAGGGTGTATTCATCAAGAAAGTCAGCATCTCCACCACCATGGGTGCCGGTGTTGCCGTAGACCAAGCTTCCCTGGAAGCTCAGGCCTAATTGATGGGTTTTACAAGGCGCAAAATTTAATCTATAATTTTGCGCCTTGATTGGTTGGGGGTTTCGACCTCCGTCCAAGACCGCAGGAGGCCGCAAAGCCTTAATTCTTCCTGCGTAGACGGTGCCGGAAACCCAGCGAGAAAGATTCTTTCTCTTCTGGAATCCTGCTACCGCATCGTTCCCCTCTGTTGTAAAGGTAGGGGGGATGTGTCAGTACTGGGTCAACAGACCCGGATTCAATCCAGGAGTTAAGCCAATGGCATTGGGACTCGAAGACAAAAAGGCAATTGTTGCTGAAGTCAACGAAGCTGCCAAAGGCGCTCTTTCTGCAGTTGTAGCCGATTCTCGCGGCGTCACTGTAGACAAGATGACCGTCCTGCGTAAGACCGCTCGTGAAGCTGGTGTGTACATGCGCGTTGTGCGTAACACCCTGCTGCGTCGCGCGGTAGAAGGTACCGAATACGAGTGCCTGAACGACGCATTTACCGGTCCTACCTTGATTGCTTTCTCTAACGAACACCCGGGCGCTGCCGCTCGTCTGTTCAAAGAGTTTGCCAAAGCGAACCAAAAGTTCGAAATCAAGGCTGGCGCTTTTAACGGTGAGTTTATCGCCGCAGCACAAATTGATCGTCTGGCCACGCTGCCGACTTACGAAGAAGCAATTGCGAAGTTGATGGCTACCATGAAGGAAGCCTCTGCTGGCAAGCTGGTTCGTACTATCGCTGCTGTTCGCGACCAGAAACAAGCTGCTGCTTGATTCTCGCCTATCTAGGCTGTTTGAGTTTATTCAACATCAGGAATTTTTGTCATGTCTATCACTAAAGACCAAATCATCGAAGCCGTTGCTTCCATGTCCGTAATGGAAGTTGTTGAGCTGATCGAAGCTATGGAAGAGAAGTTCGGTGTTTCTGCCGCTGCTGCCGTCATGGCCGGCCCGGCTGCTGCTGAAGCAGTAGAAGAGAAGACCGAGTTCGACGTAGTTCTGACTGCTGCTGGCGCCAACAAAGTTGCCGTCATCAAGGCCGTTCGTGGCGCTACCGGTCTGGGCCTGAAAGAAGCCAAGGACCTGGTAGAAGCTGCTCCGACCAATCTGAAAGAAGCCGTGTCCAAGGACGAAGCTGAAGCTCTGAAGAAAGAGCTGGAAGCTGCCGGTGCTTCTGTTGAGATCAAATAATCTGCATTTATGTAGATTAGCCTGATAAAACAGGCTAGGGCTGGTGAATGTTTGTTCACCAGCCTTTTTGCGCTGTAGACTGAGAGCATTTCACACCGTTTACGACTCTCGGTGCACCAGCAATCCGGACCGCTTCATCGTCCGGGCCAACACAAAACGGTGTTGAGACAGAGCTGTCCCGCGGGACAGAGTGGGTCACTTATCAGCGAGCTGAGGAACCCTATGGTTTACTCTTATACCGAAAAAAAACGCATTCGTAAGGACTTCGGTAAGCGAGACCAGGTACTGGACACGCCTTATCTGTTGTCCATTCAGCTGGACTCCTTCAAGCAGTTCATCGAGGCCGACCCGGAAGGTGAATATGGCCTAGAGGCCGCTTTCCGTAGCGTTTTCCCGATCACCAGTTACTCCGGTAGTGCTGAGCTTCAGTATGTCAGCTATCGCCTGGGTGAGCCGGTATTTGACGTAAAAGAATGCCAGATCCGTGGAGTGACCTACTCCGCGCCGCTGCGTGTCAAGCTTCGTATGGTTCTGTACGACCGTGAAGCAGCTGCCGGCACCGTCAAAGATATCAAGGAACAAGAAGTATACATGGGCGAGATTCCGCTCATGACCGAGAACGGCACCTTTGTCATCAATGGTACCGAACGGGTCATCGTCTCCCAGCTGCACCGCAGCCCGGGCGTCTTCTTCGACCACGATAAAGGCAAAACACATTCATCCGGTAAGGTACTGTATAACGCCCGCGTTATCCCCTACCGTGGCTCCTGGCTGGACTTCGAGTTCGATGCGAAAGACAACCTGTTTGTCCGTATCGACCGTCGTCGCAAACTGCCGGCCTCCATTATTCTGCGCGCCCTGGACTTCAGTTCCGAAGAAATCCTGGCCACCTTCTTCGAGACCATCGGTTTCGAGGTCAAGGATGGCAAGTTGATGATGGATCTGGTGCCCGAGCGCCTGCGTGGCGAGACCGCGACCTTCGACATCATTGCCAATGGCGCCGTGGTGGTTGAAACCGGTCGTCGTGTCACTGCCCGTCACATCCGTCAGCTGGAAAAAGACGGCATCACCCAGATCGAGGTGCCGGTAGAGTATGTTGTTGGCAAAGTTGCAGCCAAGAACTACGCGCACCCGCAGACTGGTGAGATGGTTGTCACTGCCAACCAGGCGCTGAGCCTGGAAGCGGTTGCCAACCTGTCCCAAGCCGGCTTCAAGCACTTCGAGGTTCTGTTCACCAACGAACTGGATCACGGTGCCTACATGTCCGAGACCCTGCGTATCGACTCCAGCTCCAGCCGCCTGGAAGCTCTGGTCGAGATCTATCGCATGATGCGTCCGGGCGAGCCGCCCACTCGCGAAGCGGCCGAGCAGCTGTTCGAGAACCTGTTCTTCTCTTCCGAGCGCTACGACCTGTCTACCGTAGGTCGGATGAAGTTCAACCGCCGTCTGGGTCGTGAAGACGAGACTGGCGTTGGCGTGCTGACCAAGGACGATATCGTCGAGGTCATGAAGCGCCTGATCGACATCCGTAACGGGAACGACGAAGTGGACGATATCGACCACCTTGGTAACCGTCGTATTCGTTCCGTCGGTGAAATGGCCGAGAACCAGTTCCGTGTCGGTCTGGTCCGTGTCGAGCGTGCGGTGAAGGAGCGCCTGTCTCTGGGCGATCTGGACACCCTGATGCCGCAGGATCTGATCAACGCCAAGCCGATCTCCGCCGCGGTCAAAGAGTTCTTCGGTTCCAGCCAGCTGTCCCAGTTCATGGACCAGAACAACCCGCTGTCCGAAGTGACCCACAAGCGCCGTATCTCCGCGCTGGGCCCGGGCGGTCTGACCCGTGAGCGTGCCGGTTTCGAAGTTCGAGACGTACACCCGACCCACTACGGTCGTCTGTGCCCCATCGAAACGCCGGAAGGCCCGAACATCGGTCTGATCAACTCGCTGTCCGTGTATTCCCGCACCAACGAGTACGGTTTCCTCGAGACCCCGTACCGCAAGGTGATCGACGGTGTGATCACCGACGAAGTGGATTACCTGTCTGCGATTGAAGAAGGCAAGTACGTGATCGCACAGGCCAACGCCGCGACCACCGAAGATGGCCGTCTGAAAGATGAATTGATCCCGTGCCGTCACAAAGGTGAATCCACCTTTATGAACGCCGACCAGATCCAGTACATGGACGTGAGCCCGCAACAGATCGTCTCTGTGGCAGCGGCCCTGATCCCGTTCCTGGAACACGATGACGCGAACCGCGCATTGATGGGTTCAAACATGCAACGTCAGGCTGTACCGACCCTGCGAGCTGACAAGCCGCTGGTAGGTACCGGTATGGAACGCGCAGTGGCCGTTGACTCCGGTGTGACCGTAGTGGCCAAGCGTGGCGGCATGATCGACTATGTCGATGCCTCCCGTATCGTTATCAAGGTCAACGAAGATGAGCTGCTGCCTGGCGAAGCCGGCATCGACATCTACAGCCTGACCAAATACACCCGTTCCAACCAGAACACCTGTATCAACCAGCGTCCGTGCGTGATGTTGGGTGAGCCGGTGATGGCGGGCGACGTACTGGCTGACGGCCCGTCCACCGATCTCGGTGAACTGGCGCTGGGTCAGAACCTGCGCGTCGCGTTCATGCCGTGGAACGGTTACAACTTCGAAGACTCGATCCTGGTGAACGAGCGTGTTGTTCAGGAAGATCGCCTGACCACCATTCACATCCAGGAACTGGCCTGTATCTCCCGTGACACCAAGCTGGGTCCGGAAGAGATCACTGCTGACATCCCGAACGTGGGTGAAGCCGCTCTGTCCAAGCTGGACGAGTCCGGGATCGTCTACGTGGGTGCGGAAGTGAAGGGCGGCGACATTCTGGTCGGCAAGGTGACTCCGAAAGGTGAAACCCAGCTGACTCCGGAAGAGAAGCTGCTGCGCGCCATCTTCGGTGAGAAGGCGTCCGACGTGAAGGACTCTTCCCTGCGAGTGCCGAACGGTGTGTACGGTACCGTGGTTGACGTGCAGGTCTTTACCCGCGATGGCGTGGAAAAAGACAAGCGCGCCAAAGAAATCGAAGAGATGCAGTTGAAGGAAGCGAAGAAGGACTTGACCGAAGAGTTCAAGATCCTGGAAGACGGCATTTTCGGCCGTTCCCGCAACCTGCTGCTGGCCGCCGGTTACAGCGAAGATCGTCTGAACAAGCTTGATCGTTCCAAGTGGTTTGAGCTGGCCATCGAAGATGAAGCCAAGCAAATCGAGCTGGAGCAGATCGCTGAACAGCACGTTGAGCTGAAGGCCGAGTTCGACAAGAAATTCGAGAACAAGCGTCGCAAGATCATCCAGGGCGATGACCTGGCGCCGGGCGTACTGAAGATCGTCAAGGTCTATCTGGCCGTCAAGCGTCGCATCCAGCCGGGTGACAAGATGGCGGGCCGTCACGGTAACAAGGGTGTTATCTCCAAGATCTGTCCGGTCGAGGATATGCCCCATGACGAGTACGGCCGTCCGGTCGACATCGTACTGAACCCGCTGGGTGTACCATCTCGTATGAACATCGGTCAGATCCTCGAAGTGCACCTGGGCCTCGCGGCCAAGGGCATCGGCGAGAAGATCGACCGCATGATCAAAGAACAGCGCGAGCTGCACGAGATGCGCGAGTTCCTGCAACAGGTCTATGACCTGGGCGAGAAGGACTCCCAGCAAGTGAACATTGCTGAACTGTCTGACGACGACGTGCGTACCCTGGTGGGTAACCTGCGTAAGGGTCTGCCGGTGGCTACACCTGTCTTTGATGGTGCCAAAGAGCGCGAAATCAAAGCCTTGCTGAAGCTGGCCGATCTGCCGGAATCCGGTCAGATCTCCCTGTTCGACGGTCGTACCGGTAACGCCTTCGAGCGCAAGGTCACCGTGGGTTACATGTACATGCTGAAGCTGAACCACCTGGTAGACGACAAGATGCACGCGCGTTCTACCGGTTCCTACAGCCTGGTTACCCAGCAGCCGCTGGGTGGTAAGGCGCAGTTCGGTGGTCAGCGGTTCGGTGAGATGGAAGTGTGGGCCCTGGAGGCTTACGGTGCGGCATATACCCTGCAGGAAATGCTGACCGTCAAGTCTGACGATGTGAACGGCCGTACCAAGATGTACAAGAACATCGTGGATGGCGACCACCGTATGGAGCCGGGCATGCCCGAATCCTTCAACGTATTGCTGAAGGAAATCCGCTCTCTGGGTATCAACATCGAGCTGGACGAAGAGTAAGAGCTCGCTCTTATTGTTCGAGAATTGACGTGGGCGCCCCGCTGTTTCGGCAGCCGGGGCGCCGAGGTTAGACTCCTGACAGGGGAAACACGTGAAAGACTTACTCAAGTTTTTGAAGGCTCAGACCAAGACCGAAGAGTTTGACAGTATCAAGATCGGTCTGGCCTCTCCTGACATGATCCGCTCCTGGTCATTCGGTGAGGTCAAAAAGCCTGAGACCATCAACTACCGGACTTTCAAGCCGGAGCGTGATGGTCTGTTCTGCGCCCGTATCTTCGGACCGGTGAAGGACTACGAGTGTCTGTGCGGCAAGTACAAGCGCCTGAAACACCGTGGTGTGATCTGCGAGAAGTGCGGTGTAGAAGTGACCCAGACCAAGGTCCGTCGTGAGCGCATGGGCCACATCGAGCTGGCCAGCCCGACTGCCCACATCTGGTTCCTGAAGTCCCTGCCGTCCCGTATCGGTCTGCTGCTGGACATGACCCTGCGTGACATCGAGCGCGTGCTGTATTTCGAATCCTATGTAGTGATCGAACCCGGCATGACTAACCTCGAGCGCAGCCAGATGCTGTCCGAAGAGAACTATCTGGACGCACTGGAAGAGTGGGGCGACGAATTCGACGCCAAGATGGGTGCCGAGGCCATTCTGGCCCTGCTGCGCGCCATCGATCTGGAAGGTGAAGTCAAAGCCATGCGTGAGGAGCTGGATCAGACCAACTCCGAGACCAAGCGCAAGAAGACCACCAAGCGTCTGAAGCTGATGGAAGCCTTCCTGCAATCCGGCAACAAGCCGGAGTGGATGATCATGACAGTGCTGCCCGTGCTGCCGCCGGACCTGCGTCCGCTGGTACCGCTGGACGGCGGCCGTTTCGCGACCTCCGATCTGAACGATCTGTACCGTCGCGTGATCAACCGTAACAACCGCTTGAAGCGTCTGCTGGATCTGGCTGCGCCGGACATCATCGTGCGCAACGAAAAGCGCATGCTGCAAGAGTCCGTGGACGCCCTGCTGGACAACGGCCGTCGTGGTCGTGCCATCACCGGTTCCAACAAGCGCCCGCTGAAATCCCTGGCCGACATGATCAAGGGTAAGCAAGGTCGTTTCCGTCAGAACCTGCTGGGTAAGCGTGTCGACTACTCTGGTCGTTCCGTTATCACCGTAGGTCCGACCCTGCGTCTGCATCAATGCGGTCTGCCGAAGAAGATGGCACTTGAGCTGTTCAAGCCCTTCATCTACGGCAAGCTGGAATCCCGCGGTCTGGCGACCACCATCAAGGCCGCCAAGAAGATGGTGGAGCGCGAGGAAGCCGTCGTTTGGGACATCCTGGACGAAGTGATCCGCGAACACCCGGTTCTGCTGAACCGTGCGCCGACCCTGCACCGTCTGGGTATCCAGGCGTTTGAACCGACCCTGATCGAAGGCAAGGCCATCCAGCTGCACCCGCTCGTCTGTGCCGCCTATAACGCGGACTTCGACGGTGACCAGATGGCGGTCCACGTACCGCTGACCCTGGAAGCCCAGCTGGAAGCGCGTGCCCTGATGATGTCCACCAACAACATCCTGTCGCCTGCCTCCGGTGAGCCGATCATCGTTCCTTCCCAGGACGTGGTCTTGGGTCTGTACTACATGACCCGTGCCCGTATCAACGCCAAGGGCGAAGGTATGGTGCTGTCCGGCCCGAAAGAGGCCGAGAAGGTCTACCGTGCCGGTCTGGCCGACCTGCATGCTCGCGTCAAGTGCCGCATCACCGAGTACGTGAAGAACGAAGCCGGTGAGCTGGTTGCCAAGACCGAGATGAAGAATACCACCGTTGGTCGTGCGATCTTGAGCCTGATCCTGCCCAAAGGCATGGAATACGCTCTGATCGACGAGCCGAAGGTACTGACTGCTGCAGAGCAGGCTGACCTGGACGCCAACCCGCAGAACTGGATCAAGTGCGTCTCCAACAAGGCGCTGGGCAAAAAGCTCATCTCCCGTCTGCTGAACACCTGCTATCGCAAGCAGGGCCTGAAGGATACCGTCATCTTCGCTGACCAGCTGATGTATACCGGTTTCCACTACGCGGCCCTGTCCGGTGCCTCTGTTGGTATCGATGACATGGTCATCCCGGATGCCAAGAAAGACATCATCGCTGCTGCAGAAGCTGAAGTTGCCGAGATCCAGGACCAGTTCCTGTCCGGTCTGGTGACCGCGGGCGAACGCTACAACAAGGTTATCGATATCTGGGCCAGCGCGAACGATCGCGTCTCCAAGGCCATGATGGACAACCTTTCCAAGGAGCGTAACGTCAACTCCCTGGGCGATGAGGAAGAGCAAGCCTCCTTCAACAGCATCTTCATGATGGCCGACTCTGGTGCGCGGGGTTCCGCCGCCCAGATCCGTCAGCTGGCCGGTATGCGTGGCCTGATGGCCAAGCCGGATGGCTCCATCATCGAAACGCCGATCGTGGCGAACTTCCGTGAAGGTCTGAACGTACTGCAGTACTTCATCTCCACTCACGGTGCTCGTAAAGGTCTGGCGGATACCGCGCTGAAGACAGCGAACTCCGGTTACCTGACCCGTCGTCTGGTTGACGTGGCCCAGGACATGGTGATCACCGAGGACGATTGCGGCACTACCGACGGTCTGTGGATGACTCCGCTGATCGAGGGTGGCGACGTGGTCGAGCCGCTGCGTGAGCGCGTGTTGGGTCGTGTGGTGGCCGAAGACGTGATCAAGCCGGGTACCGAGGATGAAGTGCTGGTAGCGCGCAACACCCTGCTCGACGAGCAGCTGTGTGACCTGCTGGAGCGCAACTCCGTCGACCGCGTGAAGGTACGTTCTGCCATCACCTGTGAGACCGACTTCGGTAACTGTGCTCACTGCTACGGCCGTGATCTGGCCCGTGGTCACCTGGTTAACAAGGGTGAGGCTGTCGGTGTTATCGCCGCTCAGTCCATCGGTGAACCGGGCACCCAGCTGACGATGCGTACCTTCCACATCGGTGGTGCCGCATCCCGAGCGGCTGCCGAGAGCAGCATCCAGGTGAAGAACACCGGTAGCATCAAGTTGCAGAACGCCAAGTTCGTTCTGAACAACTCTGACAAGCTGGTTATCACCTCCCGTTCTACCGAGCTGACCATCATGGACGAGATGGGCCGTACCAAGGAAAGCCACAAGCTGCCTTACGGTTCCGTGCTGGAAGTGAAGGATGGCGAAGCGGTGAACGCCGGTGATACCGTCGCGAACTGGGACCCGCACACCCACCCGATCATCACCGAAGTAGCGGGTCGCCTGCACTTCGAACACATGATCGACGGTGTGACCATCACTCGTCAGACCGACGAGCTGACCGGTCTCTCTTCCATCGTCGTGCTGGATGTCAACGAGCGTCCGAGCGCCGGTAAAGAGATGCGTCCGACCGTGAAACTGGTCGATCTGAACGGCAAGGATGTGATGATCCCGGGCACCGACGTTCCCGCCCAGTACTTCCTGCCGGGCAAGGCGATCGTGAACCTGGAAGATGGTGCCAACGTGGGCGTGGGTGACGCGGTTGCGCGTATCCCGCAAGAGTCCAGCGGTACCAAGGACATCACCGGTGGTCTGCCGCGCGTTGCGGATCTGTTCGAAGCACGTCAGCCGAAAGAGCCGGCCATCTTGGCCGAGATCTCCGGTACCATCTCCTTCGGGAAAGAGACCAAGGGCAAACGCCGTCTGGTCATCACCCCGACCGATGGTGGCGAGATCTATGAAGAGATGATTCCGAAATGGCGTCACCTCAACGTGTTCGAAGGTGAAAAAGTTGAGAAGGGTGAAGTGCTGGCGGACGGTCCCGAGTCTGCTCACGACATCCTGCGTCTGCGCGGTATCAGCCCGGTCGCCAACTACATCGCCAACGAAGTGCAGGACGTTTACCGTCTGCAAGGCGTTAAGATCAACGACAAACACATCGAAGTCATCGTGCGTCAGATGCTTCGCAAGTGCGAGATCCTGAGCGCTGGCGACACCGACCTGATCGAAGGTGAGCAGGTTGAAGTGGCCCGTGTGAAGATTGCCAACCGTAAACTGGTTGCCGAAGGGAAGACCCCGGCTACCTACCGTCATATCCTGATGGGTATTACCAAGGCATCTCTGAGCACCGAGTCCTTCATCTCCGCAGCTTCCTTCCAGGAGACCACCCGCGTGCTGACCGAAGCAGCCGTTGGTGGCAAGCGTGATGAACTGCGCGGCCTGAAAGAGAACGTGATCGTGGGTCGTCTGATCCCGGCTGGTACCGGCTTTGCCTACCACCACAGCCGCATCAACCAGCGTGCCGCCGCAGCCCGTGCTGTCGGTGTGCCGCAGGTGACTGCCGATGAAGCTCAGCAAAACCTGGCGGATCTGCTCAACGCAGCCGGCAGTTTTGACGAAGAGTAATCTTCCGCTGCAGTGATCGAAAAGGGCCCCTTCTAGGGGCCCTTTTTTTAGGTTCATCGCGGCTTTCCGGGGAAGGCCGCCTTGATTTTCAGAAAAAAGTATTCTGAGTCCCTAAATCCATATGCCATGCGCTTTATCACTTTGATCTTGTTGTTCACCCCTTCCAGCACACTCGTGTGCATCGGGTAGTTTGCACTCGCCAGGATCCCCCGCATATATTTCGATAAATTTCGACCAAATCGTTGCAGCGGCGCTAGCCCGCTTTCCTTCACCTGCCGCATCCAGCTCCGCCATCGTCGCCATCCTTCCCACACGCTCGGCGCATACCAGATGCCCTTCAACGCCTCTTTCAGCACGTACACCATCGCCAGCGGTTGATTCGCCGCCAACAGCTCCTGCAACTTCACATCCTGTTTTTCACTCAGCTTCGTCCGATTACGTAGCAGCAACCAACGCGCACTTTTGACCACTTTTCGCGCCGGTTTATCGCTTTTCAGTGCATTCGCCTGCTCCACTCGCACCCGGTCCACCACCTCTCGGCCATAGCGAGCCACCACGTGGAACAGGTCGTAGACCACCTCCGCCTGCGGGCAGTGTTGCTTCACCTCCAGGTCGAACGCCGTGTTCATGTCCATCGCCACCGCCTCAATCTG